>NZ_JBITGS010000003.1:387719-408340 GCF_044457265.1 Streptomyces sp. NPDC050564
CCTCCACCCCCCCGACCCCCGGCCCCCGCCCCCCCCCCCCCTCCTCCTGCCGCGGGGGGGGGGGGGGCCCCCCCGCGGGGGGGGGGGCCGCCCCCCCCCCCCCCCCCCCCCCCCGGCCGTTGCTGTTGGTCCTGCTGTAGCAGTTGTTAGAGAGCCACTCCGAGGAGGGCGTCCACGGCGCGCGACACGACGCCGGGGGCGCCCTCGTCCGTGCCGCCCCGCTCGTGCTGGAGCTCGGCCCAGCGGTCGACCGCGGCGAGCGCCGCAGGCGCGTCCAGGTCGTTCGCCAGGGCGTCGCGGATCTCCTCGACGAGCGCGTCGGCGGACGGACCGTCGGGCCGCGACACCGCCGCCCGCCAGTTCTCCACACGCGCGACGGCCTCTTCGAGGACGGAGTCCGTCCATTCCCAGTCGGCGCGGTAGTGGTGTGCGAGCAGCGCGAGCCGTATGGCGGCCGGGTCGACGCCGTCGCGCCGGAGCTTGGACACGAAGACCAGGTTGCCCTTGGACTTCGACATCTTCTCGCCGTCGAGGGCGACCATGCCGGCGTGCACGTACGCCTTGGCCATCGGGAACTCGCCGGTCAGCACCTGGGCGTGGGACGCGCCCATCTCGTGATGCGGGAAGGCGAGGTCGGAGCCGCCGCCCTGGACGTCGAAGCCCATCCCGAGGTGGTCGAGTGCGATGGCGACGCACTCGATGTGCCAGCCGGGTCGGCCGCGGCCCAGCGAGCCGCCGTCCCAGCTCGGCTCGCCCTCGCGGGCCGCCATCCAGAGCATCGGGTCGAGCGGGTTCTTCTTGCCCGGACGGTCCGGGTCACCCCCGCGCTCGGCGGACAGCAGGCGCATCGCGGCGGCGTCCAGGTTGGACACCTGGCCGAAGTGCGGGTCGGACTCGACGGAGAAGTACACATCCCCTTCGAGCTCGTACGCCGCTCCCGCGTCCCGCAGCCGCTCGACGAGCGGCACGATGCCGGGTATCGCCTCGACGGCGCCGATGTAGTGCCGCGGCGGCAGCATCCGCAGGGCGGTCATGTCCTCACGGAAGAGGGCGGTCTCCTTCTCGGCGAGTCCCACCCAGTCGACGCCGTCGCGCTCCGCGCGCTCCAGGAGCGGGTCGTCGACGTCGGTCACGTTCTGGACGTAGTGAACCTGCCGCTTGGTGTCGAGCCACACGCGCTGAACGAGGTCGAACGCGTTGTAGGTCGCCGCGTGACCCATGTGGGTCGCGTCGTACGGCGTGATGCCGCACACGTAGATACGGGCGACGGGACCGGGGGCAAGGGTGACGAGGCCACCGGTCGCGGTGTCGTGGATCCGGAGGTCGCGGCCCTCACCAGGCAGGGCGGGGACCTCAGAAGCGGGCCAGGCATGCATGTCATGAGCCTAACCGGACGGAAGTTCCGTATACGAACCGGCCAGCACGTGATGGCCGAGCAGACACTCTTGCGCGACACCGGAGGGTGTGCTTTCGCGCACCTCGCCGGGGCGGCAGCCGACCCGACCGAGCTACGGGCCATCGTGCCGCCCGGGAGGCAGCACACCCGGCCCAACTGCAGGCAATCGTGCCGCCGAGGCGGCAGCACACCCGCCCCCAGCCACAGGCAACCGTGCCGCTGAGGCGGCAGCTCACCCGCCCCAGCTGCGGGCAACCGTGCCGCCGGAGCGGCGCGGGTGGGCGCAGCGGCACCCGGCGAGCGCCGGTGAGCCCACCCACCCCCGGCTCAGCCCCGGGACGTGGTCACCCTCACACCGGCGGCCAAGGAATCGCAGGCCACTCCCCACTCGGCTCCGGGTGCTTGCCGGAGGCGAGCATCGCCGAGACGCGCGCGCGTGTGGCATCAATCTCCGCGACAGTGATGAGTTCGGCCAGCCGAGTGGAAAGCGCTGCGCCGGACGCCAAGCCGTCCCGCAGGGACGCGAGCACGGACACCGCGTCCGCCGTCAGCGCCTCCCCCGCCCATCCCCACAACAGCGTCCGCAGCTTGTTCTCGGCGTTGAAAGTGACTCCGTGGTCGATCCCGTACAGCCGCCCCTCACCGGCGGGCAACAGATGCCCGCCCTTGCGATCGGCGTTGTTGATCACGGCATCGAGCACGGCGAGCCGCCGCAGCCGCACATCGTCGGCGTGCACCAACAGCGCCGTCTTCCCCTCACCGACCTCGGCGAAGCCAATCGCCTTCCAGCCCTCCTCGGGCTCCTCACGGTCCACCAGGGCGAGGAGCTCGGCCTCCGGGGAAGCCTCGATCCACAGCTGGCACATGCCCTCCCCGTACGGCCCGTCGCGCAGCACGGTGGGCGGCACGAGCCCCCATCCGGTCGCCTCGGACACCTCGTACGCCGCGACCTCGCGCTGCGCCAGCGTGCCGTCCGGGAAGTCCCACAGGGGCCGCTCCCCGGCGATCGGCTTGTAGACGCAGAACGCGTCCCGGCCCTCGTAGGACACGGAGCAGTAGAGCACCGCGTTCGACGCCTCACGGATCCGTCCGCGCACCTTCAGCTCGCCCTCGGCGAGCAACTCGGCCGTGGTCACGCTCCGCGGCGGTATCCGTTCTGGCGCGGACATACGTGTCCTTCCGGGTCGAGCGGGAGGCTGCACAGCGGGCAGGGCGGCCGGCCCGCGTTGACGACGTCGAGGGCGCGCTTGGCGAAGGCCCGGGCCTGCGCGCCGGTGAGCCGGACCCGGAGCATCGGCGGACCGTTCTCCTCGTCCTGGAGCAGCCGCTCCTCGGCCTCGGCGAGGTCCTCCTCGGAGTCCGCGTCGAGCTCCACGAGGGCCTGCGCCTCGACGATCATGCGCTGCTCGTCACCGTCCCAGGCCAGCGCCATGGTGCCGACCCGGAACTCCTCCTCCACGGGGGTGTCGAGGGGCGCGGTGTCGGACACCTCCGTCGGGGCCACGGCCGGAACGGGCGCGCTGCCACCGGTGCGCCGTACGACCTCGTCGAGGAGCTCGTCCATGCGCTCGGCGAGCGCGGCGACCTGGGTCTTCTCCAGGGCCACGCTGGTCACCCGGGGCCCCGAGGAGGCCTGCAGGAAGAAGGTACGGCGCCCGGGCAACCCGACCGTACCGGCCACGAAGCGGTCCGGGGGGTCGTAGAGGAACACCTGACGGGACACGTCCTGTCTCCATTGAATCGACATGAGGACCGGCTGACTGCTCCGGCCCGCATCGGCTGCTGAGAACCTGCTGACAACTACTGTGCTGCTTCAACCGCTTCACCCTACTGCGGCCGACGATCACGGTGCGCCCGCACCGCCCCCCACCGTGGCGTCTCCGCCTGGGGGTTCCTCGCGCGGCGCCAGGGACGCGAAGTCACCGGTGTCGCCGAGGCGTACGAGAAACGGCCTCATGCGTGTGTAACGGATCGCGGTGATGGAACACGGTTCGACAGAGATCCGCTGGAAGAGGTCGAGATGAAGTCCGAGTGCGTCCGCGACGAGGGATTTGATGATGTCGCCGTGCGAACACATGAGGTACACGGCATCACCGCCGTGATCGCGCTCCACGCGCGCGTTCCACTCGCGCACCGCCTCGGCGGCCCGTGTCTGCATGGCCCGCATCGACTCGCCGCCGGGGAACGCGGCCGCGGACGGATGCGCCTGTACGACCTCCATCAGCGGTTCGTCCTTCAGCTCGGCGAGCTTGCGACCGGACCAGTCGCCGTAATGAGCCTCCCCGATGCGCTCGTCGGTGTGCACCCTCAGCTCGGGACGGGCGTCGAGCAGCGGCTGGACGGTCTCCTGGCAGCGCTGCAGGGGACTGGTGACGACCTCGGAGATCGGCAGCTCGGCGAGCCGCCCGGGCAGCGCCGCGGCCTGTTGGGCGCCGCGCTCGTCGAGGGCGACGCCGGGCGTCCAGCCGGCGAGCAGTCCCGCGGTGTTGGCGGTGGAACGTCCGTGCCGGACGAGGATCAGGGTGGGCATGCGGTCCAGCCTAGGCGCCCGCCGGGGTGCGTCTCCGGCCGGACGGCGGGACAATACTCTCCGTGATCGTCGACTGCGCCGTCTATCGTGACGGGCGCCGGACGGAGGGCCCCGACGACCTCTCCGACGCCTTGGCGCAGTGCCGTGCCGGGCATGACGCATTCGTCTGGATCGGCCTGTACGAGCCCACGGAGAAGGAGTTCGACCGCGTCACGGAGGAGTTCGCACTGCACCCCCTGGCAATCGAGGACGCCCTCAAGGCGCATCAGCGCCCCAAGCTGGAGGTGTACGACGACTCGCTGTTCATGGTCCTCAAGCCGGTGGCGTACGACGCGGAGCACGACACCGTCTCGTCCGGCGAGGTCATGGTCTTCATCGGGGACTCGTTCGTCGTCACCGTGCGGCACGGTGAGGAGTCGCCCCTCGCGGCCGTGCGGCACCGGCTGGAAGAGGAGCCCGAGATGCTCCGGCACGGTCCGACGGCGGTGCTGTACTCGATCGCCGACGCCGTGGTCGACCACTACGTGGACGTCGCGGGCGAGCTCGGAACGGACTTGGAGGAGCTGGAGGCGGAGGTGTTCTCGCCGTCCAGCGGCGGCTCCCGGAGCAGCGCGTCGCGGATCTACAACTTCAAGCGGCAGATCCTCGAGTTCCGCAGGGCCACGGGCCCGCTGGCCCAGCCGCTGGTCCGGCTCGCGGGCATCGGGCCCTTCCTGGCCTCGATGCCCTTTGTGCACGACAAGGCACAGCCGTTCTTCCGGGACGTCAGCGACCATCTGACGCGGGTGAACGAGTTGGTCGAGGGTCTGGACCGGCTGGTCTCGGACATTCTCTCGGCGCATCTCGCGCAGATGACCGTGCGGCAGAACGACGACGTGCGGAAGATCTCCGCATGGGCGGCCATGGCCGCGGTCCCCACGATGATCGCCGGGATCTACGGGATGAATTTCGACCACATGCCGGAGCTGCACTGGCTGTGGTCGTATCCGGCACTGATCCTGGTGCTGGTCATGCTGGAACTCGGCCTGTATCGCCTCTTCAAGCGGCGGGGCTGGCTGTGACAGAACACCTCGGGCTTCTCATGGGGATCGTGAGGGGTTCCACGCACGCGTGAAGGTCGATCACGCGAACTCGGGAGCGGCCGCCGCCGGCCCGCCCAGTGCGTCGCGCCGCTCAGGCATCTTCAGGGAGACCATCCGGCGCCAGCCGGCGGCCCGCTCGTAGAGGTAGACGGCGTGGATGCCCGCGGCGAGCGCCGCCACCTTGCCCCTGGGCCAGCCGAGAATGCGCCCCATGTGGGCCATGACGGCGAGGCTGACGTCCCGGTGGATGCGGATCTCGGCGTGCGCGCACTCGCGCAGCGTCTGCTGAATGGCGCGGCCGTGCCCGGCGTACGCGAAACGGAGCAGTTCCTCGTGGCAGTAGGCGAGGTGGTCGTGCTCGTCGTTGGAGATCATCTTCACCGCACGGCCGATGTCCGGGTGGTGCGCGAAGTGCTTGCGCAGCAGCTCCATCTGCTCGGAGGCGCGCTGCTCGGTGACTCGGCTGTGGGCGAGATACGTGACGATGTCCTGCACGGTGAGCGGCTGGTCGTCCTTGAGCTTCTCGTGTGCGAGGCCGATGCCGCGCCGTTCCAGGAGCATGGTGTAGTCGGTGTCGAAGGGGACCTCGACGGGTTCGAGGCCGCGCCTCTTCATCAGGGCGTTGAAGATCCGCCCGTGTTTGTCCTCGTCGGCGCCGTGTCGGGCGATCTTGGGCGCGAGTGCGCGCTCGCTCTGCGGAACGAGGGCCGCGATCCGGCCGTTCTCCCAGCCCCCCTGCGATTCCCCGCTGGCGGCGATGGAGCAGAACAGCCGGAACGACTCGTCGTTGTCGAGGATCTCCTGGAACAGACTCTTGGCCGAAAGCATCACGGACACCTTTCTGCAGGGGTACGCAGAAAACGAGTCAAATGGGATGCCAGGAGCGCGGCAACCGATGTGTCGGACAAATCCGCCAAACGACGGAGGAGGAGGGAGGCACGGGCGCGTAACCAAGGGGGCGCCGACGCGTTGTTCCCCGTGACGGCCGTGGCGGGGAAGACCCCCCGAGCCCCCACCACGGCCGTAGAAACTCTCCTTCGACCTGCTACTCCGCGCGTTACGCGAGCCCCGCCCGCTCCAGCGCGTCGGAACCGGCCCGGAGCGAGGCGAGCCGGTCGTCCAGCGTGAATCCCGCGGGCGCCAGTGTGAGCGTGGTGACCCCAGCGGCGGCATACGCCTTCATGCGGTCGGCGATGCGGTCGACGGAACCGAGCAGGGTGGTCTGGTCGATCAGGGCGTGCGGGACGGCGGCGGCCGCACCCTCCTTGTCGCCGGACAGGTACTTGTCCTGGATCTCGGCGGCTTCCTTCTCGTACCCCATGCGCTGGGCGAGCTGGTTGTAGAAGTTCTGCTTGCGGCTGCCCATGCCACCGACGTACAGCGCGGTGTACGGGCGGAACATGTCGGCGAGCGCGGTCACGTTCTTGTCGTCGCCGAGGGCCAGCGGCAGCGTCGGGCAGACGTCGAAGCCCTCCATCGTCTTGCCGGCCTTCTCGCGGCCCGCGCGCAGATACTTGATCGCGGTGTCCTCGAGGTGGTCGGCGGAGGGGAAGATCAACAGCGCGCCGTCGGCGATCTCGCCGGTCTGCTCCAGGTTCTTGGGGCCGATCGCGGCGACGTACAGCGGGATGTGCTCGCGCTCGGGGTGCACGGTCAGCTTGATCGGCTTGCCCGGGCCACCGGGCAGCGGCAGCGTCCAGTGCTCGCCCTCGTACGAGAGGCGCTCGCGCGTCATCGCCTTCCGTACGATCTCCACGTACTCGCGGGTGCGCGCCAGCGGCTTGTCGAACTTGACGCCGTACCAGCCCTCGGAGACCTGCGGTCCGGAGACGCCGAGGCCGAGGCGGAAGCGGCCGCCCGACAGCGAGTCGAGGGTGGCGGCGGTCATCGCGGTCATCGCGGGCTGGCGGGCCGGGATCTGGAAGATGGCCGAGCCGACATCGATGCGCTCGGTCTGGGCGGCAACCCAGGAGAGCACGGTCGCCGCGTCGGAGCCGTAGGCCTCGGCGGCCCAGCAGACGGCGTATCCGAGCCGGTCCGCCTCCTGGGCGACGGCGAGATTGTCCGCGTCCATTCCGGCGCCCCAGTAGCCGAGGTTGATCCCGAGCTGCATGGCCGATCCCCTTACCGATCAGTAACGTCCCTTGTTCTGGAGACCCTAGCGCGCTGGTGGGCGCGGCGGCAGGGACGGGCTCGCGCCGGCCCGAACCTCGTTGTCCACAGGGCCCCCACGTATCGAGTTCTGGCCAGTAATCTCGGCGTCCATGGAGCAGAGGCATCTCGGCCGTACCGGCCTGCGTGTGTCCCGGATCGGACTCGGCACCCTCACATGGGGGCGGGACACGGACGAGCATGACGCCGCGGACGTCTTGAAGGTCTTCTGGGAGGCGGGCGGGACCCTCGTCGACACCGCGGACGTGTACGGGGACGGGGAGGCCGAGTATCTGCTCGGACGCCTCACAGAGGGGCTCGTGCCGCGCCGGGACCTGGTCATCTCGACGAAGGCAGGGAGCGTGCCCGACCCCGACCGCCGCTTCGACGGCTCGCGCGGCCATCTGCTGTCGGCGCTCGACGACTCTCTCGCCCGCCTCGGCACGGACTACGTGGACCTGTGGCACGTCCACGCTTACGACCCCGACACCCCCCTGGACGAGACCCTTCACGCGCTCGACCTCGCGGTGAGCAGCGGCCGCGCGCGCTACGCGGGAGTGTCCAACTTCTGCGGCTGGCAGCTCGCCAAGGCGGCGACCTGGCAGCTCGCGGCGCCCGGGACACGGACACGAATCGCCAGTACGCAGATGGAGTACTCCCTGCTCCAGCGCGGCGTCGAGCGGGAGGTACTGCCGGCCGCCCTCGACCTGGGGGTCGGACTGCTGCCCTCCTCACCGCTCGGGCGGGGTGTGCTCACGGGCAAGTACCGGGGCGGGACACCGTCCGACTCCCGGGGCGGCTCGGAGCACCTCGCGCCCTTCGTCGCGCCGTACCTGGACGACACGGCGAGCAGCATCGTGGACGCGGTGACGACCGCCGCGGACGGTCTCGCGGTGACCCCGCTCCAGGTGGCTCTCGCCTGGGTCCGCGACCGGCCCGGCGTCGCCGCCCCCATCGTCGGCGCGCGCAACGCCCAGCAGCTCACGGCGGCGTTGTCAGTGGAGACCCTTAGTCTTCCTGACGAGATCTGCCGAGCGCTCGACGACGTGTCGGCGCCGGTGCACCACTATCCCGATCACGACTGGAGCACGCTGTGAGCACGGAGCCCGAGACCACGGAGGAAGCGGAGCCGGGGGCGCCGGGCGCGGACACGGCCGACGGCGCCGCCGAAGACGCGAAGGCAGCCGCGGGCGACGCGACCGCACCCGCCGAAGGCGGGGGCGCGGAAGCCTCCGGGGACACCGAAGCCTCCGAAGGTGCCGCCCAGTTGTCCGAGGCCGAGGCCGAGCTGGCGGCCCAGCGTCTGGAGCGGGAGCGCATCGAGCGGCGGAAGGCCGAGAAGCAGGGGCCGGTCGAGGCCGGGGCCAAGCTCAGCGGGAAGGCCGCGGATCTGCTCGCGGCGGTGCGAGCCGTGGAGAGCGGCGAGAAGCCCGTGGCCACCGCGTTCCGTGAGCCGGAGCCCGCGCCGCGCAGGGTTGCGCAGGAGCCCGTGCGGCGGCCGCAGCCCATGGCCTCCCCGGCCGCCGCACCGTCGGCCGCCGCACCGGAGGTCGTAGAGGCCGTACGGGCCGTGCTGACCGAGGGCGGCGCGCCCGACGCGCTCGCCGCCCAGGTCGTCGCGGCCCTGGGGGAGGGTGCCGACGAGCAACTGCGCGACAATCCCTGGCAGTTGCTGCGCGTCTTTGGGGTACGGCCCG
Organism: Streptomyces sp. NPDC050564; assembly: GCF_044457265.1. Classification (NCBI taxonomy): domain Bacteria; kingdom Bacillati; phylum Actinomycetota; class Actinomycetes; order Kitasatosporales; family Streptomycetaceae; genus Streptomyces; species Streptomyces sp. NPDC050564. The sequence goes on from NZ_JBITGS010000003.1 coordinate 396,576, forward strand.
AGCAGGCCGACGGATTCGCCCGCGCGCTGCTCGGCGCGGAGTGCGGCCCGGACGACGAGCGGCGCGGCCGGGCGCTCACCGTCTGGCTCCTGGAGCAGGCGGCCCTCGCCGGACACACCGCCCTGGACGCCCCGGCGCTCACCGCCGCGCTCGCTCAGCGCTCGGTGCCGGACCCGGACGCGGCCGTGCAGAGCACCCTGGCGGAGGGCGAGGCCCTGGTCTTCCAGGACGCGCTCGACACGGCGGCGCCTGTTCAGGAGGAGGGTGCCGAGGAGGGCGAGGAGCGCCCGGTCCGCGTCCTGGTGGGCCTGGAGAGGTACGCCCTGGCGGAGGAGAGCCTCGCCGACGGACTGGCCCGGGTGATGAACTCCGTGCCGAAGGAGGACGGTTCGGCCGCCGAATGGGAGCAGGCCGTCACGTCGGCCACGCGCTCCGCCGCCGAGCTGATCCGCGCGGTCGCGGGCCACGGCCTGGTCCTGCACACGGGCGGGGACGCGTCCCAGGCCGAAGCTGCGGCGCTGCTGCACGCCGCGCGCGGTCTCGGCCTGCGCGGCTGGGCCGCCACGCACACTCCGGGCGGCCGCGACCGTTTCACGGCCCAGCCGGCCCTGCGCGACCTGCCGGACGGCGCCGAAGAAGGCGTGGGCACGCCGGTCGCCACCGTCGCCGGGCTCCTTTCCGGCGCCGAGGGCCCGGGCCGTGACGCGGACGGCGCCTTCGATCTCGACCTCCTGGTCGTCCTGGACGCACCGCAGCTCGACGTCGAGACGGCGGCCGTGCTCGCCGAGTCGCTGCCGGACGGCGCGCGGCTGGTGCTGAGCGGGGACCCCGGGGTGCTGTGGTCGACGGGTCCGGGGAGGGTCTTCGCGGATCTGCTCGCCGCCCGTGCCTGCCCGCAGGTGGCTTCCCGGACGCCCGACCCCGGGCCGATCGGCGAGTTGGTCTCCGGGGTCGGGATCGGTGAGCTGAACCAGGTCGAGGCGCCCGGCAAGGAGGTCGTGATCGTCCCGGTGCGCGACGCCGGCGAGGCGGTGCACCGGACCGTGCAGCTGGTCGCGGACTCGGTGCCGCGCGCGATCGGCATCCCGGCCGAGCAGACGCAGGTGATCGCGCCGGGGCACGGCGGTGCGGTCGGCACTCGCGCCCTCAACACCGCGCTCAAGGAGCGGCTGAACCCCGGTCCCGGCCGCTTCGGCGGCTTCGACCCGGGCGACCGGATCGCATACTCCCCCACGCCGGGGCGTTCGGTGCCGGGGCACGTGGTGAAGGCCGACGCCGAGGGGCTGCACCTGGAGTGCGCGGGGCTCCCCGTCGTCGTACCGAAGGAGGGGGTGGAGCAGTCCGTGCGGCACGGGTGGGCGCTCACGGCGCACCAGGCGGTCGGCTCGCGCTGGCCCGCCGTGGTCGTGGTGCTCCCCGGCGATGCCGCCCAGTCCCTGACCAGGCCCTGGGTGTACACGGCCTTCGGCCGCGCCGAGCGTCATCTGTCCGTGGTCCACGGGGTGGAGGGGGCCTTGCAGCGAGCGGTGGCGGAGGTGCCGCCGAAGCCGCGCACCACACGTCTGCCGGCCTTGCTCAAGGCGCAGGTACCGGCGGCCGGCTGAACCCCGGGCCGGAGTGCACCACCACTTGTGCGGGTCCTCCCGGCGCCGGGGGGAACCGGGGATGGGTGCGCTGCTCTGCGCCTACGAGGTGCCGCTTTCCGCGGGACGGCTGCCGCCCCAGCGGCATGATGGCCCGCAGCTGGGCCGGCCGCCACGGCGGCCGGCCGTCGGCGCACGCACGCCCGGAGCCACAACGGCGGGACTCAGCGGTCCGCGTCCATGGGCTCCAGGTCGCCGTCGTGGCCGAGGTCGTCCTCCAGGTCGTCGTCCGACTCGTCGTCGAAGACCGCGCTGACGTCGAAGCGGCAGACCACGCGTTGCGGGTCGATCGCATCGAACGGGGTCTCCAGCCATTCGCCGGGCTCGGCAGGTTCGTCGGCGGCGGTCACCCAGAGTGTGGAGTCGCCCTCCTCCAGGCCGAACTCCTTGTGCCGGGAGGCGATCTCATCCGGTTCGAACTCGCCGAACAGGACCCCGAGTGCCCCATGGATCGTGCCGGCCGCCGCGTCGAAGCCCGCGGTGGCGGTGGCACCCTCCTCCTCGACGGCTTCCACCCGCTGGGCCTGTGCCAGCAGTCGCTGCGGTTCCGCCACCGCGTAGTCCCGGCGGATCAGCACGCTCAGCGCATTCGGCTCCTCGGGGCCCGTGTACGGCGGCAGCGTGTCGTCGCTGCCGGGGATCTCGAAGGGCGTGACCTCGTCGTAGCGGTCGTAGAGGAGCTCGTCGTACTCCTCGGCCGCGGCGGCCAGCTCATTGAACGCCTCGTAGACGCCCGGGTCGTCTTCACCCGTCCTGCGCTCGACCGCGGCCAGGTGGCGGTCGAGCGCGGTCTTGACCGCCTCGGCGGCGGCGCGTACCTCGGCAGCGGTGGGCTGCACAGCATCAGACATAGTGCAGACGCTATCCGTACACGGGCTCTGCCCGCACAATAGATGCGATGCCGGAATACGAATTTGTCGACGTGTACGTGCCTCGCGGGGTCTCCCGCAAGGAAACGACGCGCCTGCTGACGGACCATGCCGAGTACGGACACTGGGAATTGGACCGCCTGAGCCTGCTGCGCGACGGCAGCCGCAAGGTGAGGTTGCGCCGGCGGATCATCCGCCAGGTGCGCGCCACGTGGTGACGGAAGGCGGCTGAAAACGGAGTGGGGGCCCCCCGCCCCGGGGCCCCCCCCCTCCGCCCCCCCCCCGGGGGGGGGGGGGGGGGGGGGGGGGGGGGGTTCGGGGGGTTGGCGCCCCCCGCCCCCCCCGCGCGCTGGGGGGGGCGCGGCGCGGCAACACCCGCGGGGCCCCCCCCCGGTGAGGCCGCGGGGCGCACAAACGGGGGGGGCCCCGCGCGGGGGGGCCCCCCACTCCGTTCTCCACGCCACCGGGGAAGTTCGTGGCGTTGCGATCGGGTTCGTACGGTTTTACGCCGCCGATCGCGCCCTGCGGTAGAGCACGGCACCCGCCAGCAGCGCGCCGGCGCCGATGGGCACGACCAAACCGAGCGGCAGGTCACTGCCGGTGTGCGCGAGCTGCGCGGCGCCCTGAGGCTGGGCGGCGGACTGCGCCCCCGGGTGGTTGGCATGCGAGGAGCCGCCCGGCGTCTTGCCTCCGGGGTGGGACGGCTGGCCCGGGTGACCGGGATGACCCGGAGTGCCGGGCTGACTCGGCTGACCGGGGTGGCCCGGCTGACCGGGGTGCCCGGGATGCCCAGGCTGACCGGGGTGCCCGGGCTGACCCGGAGGCGGCGTCTCGTGACCGCCGCCGGGCGGGGTCGTGGAGTGACCGCCGCCCGTCCCGTTGGCGCAGTCGTTGCCCGCCGCCGCGTTGCCGATGCCGATCACGTTGACGCTGTTGCCGCAGACGTTGACCGGTGCGTCGATCGGCACCTGCACGTGGTTGCCGGAGCCCACACCCGGCGAGTCATTGGTGTGGCCGCCGGCCTGGGAGCCGCCGCCGGAGTGCGAGCCGGAGTCGCCCCCGGACGAACCGCTGCCGCCGCCGTGGTTGACGCACGTGTTGCCCATCGCCGGGTTGAGCACCCCGACGACGTTCACGGTGTTGCCGCAGACATTGACCGGCGCGTGCACCGGCGCCTGCACCGTATTGCCCGACAGCACGCCGGGCGAGTCCGAACTGAAGCCGTTCGCACCCGAGTCGGCGTGTGCGTAGCCGCCCGTCGCGGCGAGTACGCCGGTCGCGGCCGCCACGGTCATCAGGCCCTTGCGGGTGACCTGTCGCATAGCTGTATCCCTGCCTTAGTCCTTGGCTTGGACCATCCGGAACGCGCACGCACCCCCAGTGCGTGTGCGGAAAGACCGGTCGGCCCCGGAGCGCATGGCACGATCCGGGGCCGACGGGCTCAGAACCTCATGGGGTGAGGCACAACGTCACTTGTTGATGCAGGTGTTGCCGAAGGCGGGGTTCAGCAGCCCGATCACGGAGACCGTGTTGCCGCAGACGTTCACCGGGACGTGAACGGGCACCTGGATGACGTTGCCGGACAGAACACCCGGGGAGTGCACGGCGGCACCCTGGGCACCCGAGTCGGCGACGGCCAGACCCGCACCCGCGAGAACCAGACCACCAGTGGCAGCCGCAGCAGCGACGACCTTCTTGATCATTATTCCTCCTTGTTGGCAAATGCGATCCCAAGTAGCGGATCACGTCACTTGTAACGAGGAGGGAGTAGTAGAGCTACGAGCTTATGGTCGCATTCACTCTTCTCAGTCGGCTCCGCACAGGCTGGCGAATACTGAAGTTTCGTTTCAGTAGGCGAATTCAGGACGCCCGACGGATGATTCAGGACGCGTCGATGAAGCGGTCGAGCACGCGTACGCCGAACTGCAGCGCATCCACCGGCACCCGCTCGTCGACGCCGTGGAACATGCCCGCGAAGTCCAGCTCCGGCGGCAGCTTCAGCGGGGCGAACCCGAAGCAGCGGATGCCGAGGTCCGCGAAAGACTTGGCGTCGGTGCCGGCCGAGAGCATGTAGGGCACGGCACGCGCGATCGGGTCCTCGGCGGACAGCGCGGTCTGCATCGCGTCGACGAGTGCGCCGTCGAAGCTGGTCTCCAGCGCCTTGTCCGCGTGCACGTCCGCACGCTTGACGCGCGGGCCGAGAATCCGGTCCAGGTCGGCGAGGAATTCCTCCTCGTACCCCGGCAGATAACGCCCGTCGACATGCGCGGTGGCCTGCCCGGGAATCACGTTGACCTTGTAACCGGCACCCAGCTGGGTCGGATTGGCGGTGTTCTGCAGCGAGGCGCCGATGAGCTTGGCGATGCCGCCCAGTTTGGCGAGCGTCTCGTCCATGTTCTCGGGGTCGAGTTCGGTGCCGAGCGCGTCGCCGAGTTCGTCGAGGAAGTGCCGCAGTGTCTTGGTGACGCGCACCGGGAACTTGTGCCGGCCGAGCCGCCCGACGGCCTCGGACAGCTCGGTGATCGCGTTGTCCTTGTGGATCATCGACCCGTGACCGGCGGTGCCGTCCACGGTCAGCTTCATCCAGTGCATGCCCTTCTGGGCGGTCTCGACGAGATACAGGCGCAGCTTCTCGTTGACCGTGAAGGAGAACCCGCCGACCTCACCGATCGCCTCCGTGACGCCCTCGAAGAGGTCCGGGTGGTTGTCGACCAGGTGCCGCGCACCCCACGTGCCACCCGCTTCCTCGTCCGCGAGGAAGGCCAGGACGATGTCGCGCGGGGGTTTCCTGCCACTGCGCAGCCGGTCCCGTACGACGGCCAGCGTCATGGCGTCCATGTCCTTCATGTCGACCGCGCCGCGGCCCCACACCATGCCGTCCGCGATCTCGCCGGAGAAGGGGTCGTGGGTCCAGTCAGCCGCGTTCGCCGGGACGACGTCGGTGTGGCCGTGGATGAGCAGGGCGGGCCGCGAGGGGTCCTCGCCCTCGATACGGGCCACCGTGGAGGCACGGCCCCGGTGCGACTCGAAGATCTGCGGTTCGAGCCCCACCTCCGCGAGCTTCTCGGCCACGTACTCCGCGGCCTCGCGCTCACCGGGCCCGGAGTGGTCCCCGTAGTTGCTGGTGTCAATCCGGATCAGCTCGCGACAGAGGTCCACGACCTCGTCCTCGCCAGAGACGCTCCTGGCGGTGTTCGACTCGCTCACGCTGCTTCCTCCCACTGTCACTGCTGGTGGTCCCCCTCATCCTCTCTCCGACCCCCTCCCCTCCCCAAGGCCGGTCCCGGCCCGTCACACGCCGTTCACGCGGGAACAGGGCGTGATCAGGAGCCCTCGAAAGCCTGGTAATGTTTCCTCTGTCGCCGCGAGGGAAACCCGCGCGACAGACACCTTGTCCGGGTGGCGGAATGGCAGACGCGCTAGCTTGAGGTGCTAGTGCCCTTTATCGGGCGTGGGGGTTCAAGTCCCCCCTCGGACACATCGAATGAGCGAGGGCCGCGACCATCAGGTCGCGGCCCTCGCTCGTTGCGTTGTCGGCTCATCGCGCGTGGCACCGGCCGGCCCTCGCTCGTTGTGTTCGAGACGTTACGGGCAGATGTGGGGCAGATCTCGTCAGGATGACATATCCCCATGTCAGAGCACCGTCAGCACTGCGGAACCAATGGTTCCGGCGCCCCGGGATGCCTCCTCGCATGGCTGACGACCAGGTGCGCGGATAGCGTCGTACTAATATTTCACGCTTGTTTGGAGCTGGACCGGAATATCCCCAGGCGTACCTGCGGGCCCACCAGCGGCCCGGACGCTCCGGGAAACAACACGTGAGGACCCGATGGCAGCCCTCGAGCAAGGCCCCGCACTCGCGCTGTTCGACGAGGAGGTGCGCGCGGAGTTCGGCAACCCCGCACGCTTCTCCGCCTCCTCCGCCGCCTCGCCCCGCACCCTTGTCGACCTCCTCGACGCCTCCGTCCGGGCGTACCCCGACGAGCCCGCGCTGGACGACGGGCAGCGCTGCCTCACGTACCGTGACCTGGCCGTCGAGGTCGAGGCCCTGCGGCGGCGGCTGAGCGCCGCCGGGGTCGGCCTCGGCGACAGGGTCGGCGTCCGGGTCCCCTCCGGCACCAACGAGCTGTACGTCGCGATCCTCGCCGTACTGGCCGCTGGTGCCGCCTATGTGCCGGTGGACGCCGAGGACCCGGACGAGCGGGCCGAGCTGGTGTTCGGCGAGGCGGCGGTGCGCGCGGTCGTCGGGGCCGGGCACGAGCTGACCGTCAACGGCCGGTCGGAGGCTGTCGCCGCCCGGCCCGGAGTCGAGCACGACGCGTGGATCATCTTCACCTCCGGATCCACCGGCAAGCCCAAGGGCGTCGCCGTCAGTCACCGCAGCGCCGCCGCATTCGTGGACGCCGAGGCCGAGCTGTTCCTGACCGAGGACCCGATCGGGCCCGGTGACCGGGTCATGGCCGGGCTCTCCGTCGCCTTCGACGCCTCCTGCGAGGAGATGTGGCTGGCCTGGCGCTACGGCGCCTGTCTGGTGCCCGTGCCGCGTGCGCAGGTGCGCAGTGGCGCGGACCTCGGGCCGTGGCTGGTGGAGCAGGAGATCACCGTCGTCTCCACCGTCCCCACGCTGGCCGCCCTGTGGGAGCCCGAGACGCTCAACGAGGTCCGGCTGCTGATCTTCGGCGGTGAGGCCTGCCCGCCCGAGCTGGTCCAGCGGCTGGTGACCGAGGGCCGCGAGGTGTGGAACACCTACGGGCCCACCGAGGCCACCGTCGTCGCCTGTGCCTCCCTCATGACCGGCGAGGAGCCGATCCGGATCGGGCTGCCGTTGAACGGCTGGGAGCTGGCCGTGGTCGACGAGGCCGGCGAGCCCGTGGCCATGGGCGACAGCGGCCAGCTCGTGATCGGCGGGGTCGGGCTCGCCCGGTATCTCGACGCCGAGAAGGACGCGGAGAAGTACGCGCCGCTGGAGTCGCTGGGCTGGGAGCGGGCGTACCGCAGTGGTGACCTGGTCAAGGCCGAGCCGGAGGGGCTGATCTTCCTCGGGCGGGCCGACGAGCAGATCAAGCTCGGCGGGCGCCGGATCGAGCTCGGTGAGGTGGACGCGGCCCTTCAGGCCCTGCCCGGGGTCGCGGGCGCGGCCGCCGCCGTGCGCACCGCGCGCAGCGGCAACCAGCTGCTCGTCGGTTATGTGGTCACCCAGGACGGCTGGGATCAGGCCACCGCCGTCGAGAAGCTGCGCGCCGAACTGCCCGCCGCCCTGGTGCCGCTGCTCGCCCCGGTCGAGGACCTGCCGACCCGGACGTCCGGCAAGGTCGACCGCAACGCGCTGCCCTGGCCGCTGGAGGGCCTGGAGACGGGCGCCGCGAAGGAACAGCTTTACGGCACCGAGGCCTGGCTCGCCGAGCAGTGGAGCGAGGTGCTCGGCATCCCCGTCGCGGGCGCGTCCGACGACTTCTTCGCGATCGGCGGCAGCAGCCTCGCCGCCGCCCAGCTCACGACCAGGCTGCGCACCCGCTATCCGAGCGCGGCGGTCCTGGACATCTACCAGCAGCCCGTCCTGCGCAAGCTGGCCCGGCACCTGGAGAAGTCCGCGCAGGACGACGGCGCCGAGCGGATCGTCGCGCCGGTCCCGCTGCGCACCAAGGCGACCCAGCTGCTGGTGCTGATCCCGCTCTTCACCCTGCTCGGGCTGCGCTGGACCGTGGCGCTGGCGGCGCTCGGAAACGTACTGCACTGGGTCGGGCCGTATCCGTGGGCGCCGAGCGCGTCGTGGTGGCTCGTCGCCGCCGGTGTGCTCGTCTTCTTCAGCCCGCCGGGGCGGCTCGCGATCGCGGCGGGCGGAGCGCGGCTGCTGCTGCGGGGCGTGAAGGCCGGGCGCCACCCGCGCGGTGGAAGCGTCCACCTGCGGCTCTGGACGGCCGAGCGGATCGCCGAGTTCAGCGGAGCGACCTCGCTCACCGGTTCCTGGCTGGAGCGGTACGCCCGCGCCCTGGGCGCCAAGATCGGCCCGGACGTGGACCTGCACTCGCTGCCGCCGGTGACCGGCATGCTCAAGCTCGGCCGGGGTGCTGCTGTCGAGTCCGAGGTGGACCTGTCGGGGCACTGGCTGGACGGTGACCGGTTGGAGATCGGCCCGGTCAAGGTGGGCGCGCACGCGGTGGTCGGCACGCGCAGCCTGCTCTTCCCCGGTGCGCGCGTGGGCAAGCGGGCCGAGGTGGCCCCCGGCTCCGCCGTGTCCGGACACATTCCGACCGGGCAGCGCTGGGCCGGAGCCCCCGCGATCAAGCTCGGCAAGGCGAAGCGCGCCTGGCCCAAGGAACGGCCGCAGCGCGGCACGTACTGGCGGGCGATGTACGGCGCGACCGGGTTCGCCCTGTCCGCGCTGCCCCTGTTGGCGGGCGTCGCCGCCCTGCTCGTGGCGCATGTGTTCGTGAGCGCGGACGCCGGGCTCGGCGCGGCCCTGCGCGGTGCCGCGCTCGCTTTGGTGCCGGCGACGCTCGCTTTCGGTCTCGCCTACGCACTGCTGCTCCTGGTCGCCGTACGTCTGCTGAGCCTCGGGCTGCGCGAGGGCACGCATCCGACGCACGGCCGCGTCGGCTGGCAGGCCTGGACGGTCACCCAGCTGATGGACCGCTCCCGCGAGACGCTGTTCCCGCTGTATGCCGGGCTGATCACGCCGGTGTGGCTGCGGCTGCTCGGCATGAAGATCGGGCGGGGCGCCGAGGTCTCCACCGTCCTCGCGCTGCCCAGCCTCACCACCGTCGGTGAGGGCGCCTTCCTCGCGGACGACACGCTGACCGCACCGTACGAGCTCGGTGGCGGCTGGATGCGGATCGGGCGGGCCGAGATCGGCCGCCGGGCGTTCCTGGGCAACTCCGGGATGACCGCGCCGGGCCGCAGCGTGCCGGACGGCGGCCTGGTCGGTGTGCTGTCGGCGACGCCGAAGAAGGCGAAGAAGGGCAGTTCGTATCTGGGGCTGCCGCCGGTGAGGCTGCCGCGTTCGACGCAGGACGGCGACCAGAGCCGTACGTACGACCCGCCCGCGCACCTGTTGTGGGGGCGGGGCCTGGTCGAGCTGTGCCGAATCGTGCCGGTGTTCTGCTCGGCGGCGCTGGCCGTCCTGACGGTGGCCGCGCTGAGTGCGCTGGGGGCGTGGGGCTGGGCGCTGTCCGGGGTGGTGCTGCTCGCCGTGGGCGCTCTCGCGTGCCTCGTCTCCATCGTGGCGAAGTGGCTGCTCGTGGGGCGGCACCGGAGCGGTGAGCACCCGCTGTGGAGCGGATTCGTGTGGCGCAACGAGCTCGCGGACACGTTCGTCGAGGTCGTCGCCGTGCCGTGGCTGGCCGGCTCCGTGCCCGGTACGCCGCTGATGACGGCGTGGCTGCGCGGGCTCGGCGCCCGCATCGGCCGGGGCACCTGGGTAGAGAGCTACTGGCTGCCCGAGACCGACCTGGTCACGCTGGAGGACGCGGCGACGGTGAACCGGGGCTGCGTGCTGCAGACCCACCTCTTCCACGACCGGATCTTGCGGACGGATACTGTAGTTCTCCGTGAGGGCGCCACCCTGGGCCCGGGCGGAATCGTCCTGCCCGGCAGCACCGTCGGGGCCCGCTCCACCCTGGGTCCCGCGTCGCTGGTGATGGCGGCGGAGTCCGTTCCCGACGACACCCGCTGGCTGGGCAACCCGATCGAGGCATGGCGTTCATAGAAGACATGACCGGATCGGACGCGAAGGGCGGTACAGCGGCACGTCGTACGAGCACAGGGCAGGGAGCAGTCGCAGCGGTGAGCGTTCAGCAGACAGTGGGATCGGACCCGTACTTCCCGGCCAACGGTGATCCCCGCTACCGGGTACACCGGTACGAGCTCGCGCTGGACTACCGCCCCGGCCCCAACAGGCTCTCCGGCACCGCGCGGCTCAATGCCATAGCCGGCCGGGCGCCGCTCACCGAATTCCAGCTGAACCTGGCCGACTTCCGGATCGGCCGGGTCCGCGTCGACGGCAAGGCGCCGCACTACACGCACCGCGGCGGCAGGCTGCGCATCCGCCCGGCGAAGCCGATCCGGGCAGGCGCCGCCTTCACCATCGAGGTGCACTGGTCGGGCAACCCCAAGCCGGTCAACAGCCCCTGGGGCGGGCTCGGTTGGGAGGAGCTGGAGGACGGGGCGCTGGTGGCGAGCCAGCCGACCGGGGCGCCCTCCTGGTACCCGTGCAACGACCGCCCGGCCGACAAGGCCTCGTACCAGATCTCGATCACCACCCCCTCCGCCTACTCGGTGGTGGCGGGCGGCCGGCTGCTGACGCGTACGACGAAGGCTTCCACGACCACCTGGGTGTATGAGCAGGCGGCGCCGACGTCCAGCTATCTGGTCGGGTTGTCGATCGGGAAGTACCAGACGGTGCTGCTCGGCGACCCGGGCCTGGGCGGCGTACCGCAGTCCGGTCATCTGCCCGCGCATCTGCTCTCCGAGTTCTCCCGGGACTTCGCGCGGCAGCCGGCGATGATGGAGCTGTTCGAGGACCTCTTCGGGCCGTATCCCTTCGGCGAGTACGCGGTGGTCGTGACGGAGGAGGAGCTCGATGTCCCGGTCGAGGCACAGGGGTTGTCGCTGTTCGGCGCCAACCACGTGGACGGGGCGCGCGGGTCGGAGCGGCTGATCGCGCACGAGCTGGCGCACCAGTGGTTCGGCAACAGCGTCTCCATCGCGGACTGGCGGCACATCTGGCTGAACGAGGGCTTCGCGAAGTACGCGGAGTGGCTCTGGTCGGAGCGGTCCGGCGGCCGTACGGCACAGCGACTGGCCGCCGCGGCACACCGGAAGCTGTCCTCGCAGCCGCAGGACCTGGTCCTGTCCGCCCCGGGCCGCAAGCTGATGTTCGACGACCGGCTCTACGAGCGCGGCGGCCTGACCCTGCACGCGCTGCGCTGCGCGATGGGCGACGACGCCTTCTTCCGCATGCTGCGCGGCTGGGCCACCCTGCACCGGAGCGGAGCGGTCACCACGGCGGCCTTCACCGCGCACGCCTCCCGCTACACGGCGGAGCCCCTGGACGACGTGTTCGCGGCCTGGCTGTACGAGCCCGCCCTCCCGCCCCTGCCGACGCTCACCGCGCCGGTTCCCGCCCGGCCCACGTACCCGCCGACGAACGCCGACTCGGCCTAGGTCGTGTCTTCAATTGATCTTGAGTAGTGGATCATGGTCGGGTGATACGTCGCCATGAACTGTCCGATGAGGAGTGGGAGTTCCTCCGTCC